>DATENM010000045.1 GCA_035275065.1 Blastocatellia bacterium | reverse complement strand
AAGAGTAAGAAAGCGTTAGGTGAGAGGAAGTAAACCTACAAGTTGCGCCTAACAACGACATGCACCGGAGCGCGGCGAGCGAGTCTCTCATCACTCATCCAATGCACCATGCCGCGCCCGGTGATGTGTGTCCGTTAGACGGCACGTCGCAGAACGCGGGAACCGGGTAAAGGATTCTTCGTGTAATTACCTATGAAGCGATTCTTACTATATTTGCTCCTGATAATCTTTATTTTCGCTGGCTTTCAGGTTATGTGGCCTGGCAGGTTCATCTGTCAGGAGGAAACCGTAATAGCAGATATTCAAACCATCACCAAAGCAGAGGTGATATATTCGCTAACGAAAGGGCGAGGTCAGTTCGCTGATCTAGCTGCACTCGCCGAAGCAAAGATGATCGACCCGACCTTAGCATCGGGAGAAAAGAACGGCTACTTATTTGTAGTCAAGGTCGAGGCTATGACAGGCAGAAAAGCTATGTACGAGGTGACAGCAAAGCCAAAGAATTGGAATGAGATGTGGAGCGGAAGTCACTCGTTCTACTCAAACGAGACAATAGGCCCAGAAGTATATGAGACGGAAGGAACGGAGCCACCAAGAGGGACAGTAGAAGACCGTGTGCCGAAGGCGGGATTGCCAATTGGAGTAGCTCGCTAGCCGTCTAACAAGGCGTTGCAGCGGAGGCCGCGAAGTAGGTTTCTCATCAGCATCGGAATTCCGCTCGCGGCCCCGCTGAACGCGGGCGTTAGGCGGCTTAACTAGCAGGTTAATTTTAGTCGGCTTGGAATAATATGCGAGATATATTTATCGTTTCGCTTCGTATCAGTGCGTTCTTTCTAAGTTTATTGCTTTTTTATACGCTCTTCTTATACGAGGACGAAGAGAGAGCATTAGATAAAAAATTTCGAAATAGGCTTTCAGAATGGTGGATTAAGATTGATGAAACTAAACATCATAATTTGTCACGGCATGTTGCCTTTATGCGTGAAATCGCGAAGATTATAGCTTCCACTTGTGACAGAGTATTTGGTGAGAAACTCCTATCGCTGCGCGCCCTCGGCGTTTCGACGTGGTACTGGTTAGGATCATTTTTGTTGTTTGGTGCTTTCAACGTAAAAAAAGCAAGGCCAGACATCATAGTAGATCAAAAGTTTATATTGGCAATTATCATCCTAATCATTCTTCCTTTTATTTATGGGACTTTACCCGCGTTCATAAAAAAGCGCACCTGGCTAATGGTGTGGTTTATTCCTCTGTTTATAATAGTCTTGTTGCTCTTGCTTTATCTTCTGCTGGCGGTTGCTCTTCTGTTTCATAACCACAATAATAAGCCCATGGTATTCGTCATGATGTTAGGTGACATCGCTGGATGGGTTTTAGGAGTTTTATTATTCACAGTTTTTGTCGCGATCACACGTAGGATATTGAGAAAGATTTCGAGGTCAGAGTCCTTCTGGATAACCGCTGCTTTTATCTCATTAAATTGTATACCACTTGTCATACTAACTTTAGCTACTTACTTACTTGCTGGGCTGGCTCTTTATAATAACTCCTATATGAATACGGACCTAGAACGCGTCCTCGGCTTCTTTTTCTTCGTGACACTAACTTGGATGATTATAGTCAATGTGGCCTTTGCGCTGCTTCCCCTTGTCTCTATTGTGCTTGCAATCTTTATGATTGGTCATCGGACCTTTTGGTCATCTCTAGATAGACCTATCTATGCACTACAAAAGATAGGAATTGTTGGTCATAAGAAATTGGCCTTTATATTAGGCGTTGTATTAGTTGGGTATTCACTAGGAGTTGATATCACGGGAGTAGTGAAGGACATCATTGGTATTTTCAAAGGGTGATAAGCTTTACTCATCACTCTAACCGCCGCCTAACAACACGTTCCAGCGGAGGCCGCGAAGCGAGTTTCTTATGGTTGCCTTGAGTGCCGTTCGCGGCCCCGCTGAACGTGAGCGTTGGGCGCCTTTCCCGCCGCCGCTGACAAGCGTGATGGTGCTGGCCACACGATGAGCTCGCTACGCTTTCGTTTCTTATTCAACCGCGCCCGATCCTGGCGGCCATCGCCAGGCGAAGCGCCGATGAGTGCCGGCCAA